>NZ_JBEVTM010000049.1:0-2246 GCF_040884255.1 Olsenella sp. AGMB03486 | reverse complement strand
CTCAGCTCTCCAGCTTTGATTGTCCTGAAGGTCCAGCTCTTGGTGTCGACGAGCGAGAACTCTTCGGTGCCGATGGGGCCTCCCCACGAATAGGTGGAGAAGACATCGCAGCTCAGGAGATTTCCTTCTTCGCGAACGTACTTCACCGGGGTATGTCCGACAACCTGGAAGAGCTCCTGGGGGCGGTAGAGGATATCGAGATCTGCCATTCCCTGAGGACGTGCCCAGAGGGGAGAGAACTCCTGCCAGAGCTCGTCTCTGCCCATCTGGTTGATAGCGGCAAGAGCATCATCCGTAGATGCGGAAGCGAGGCCTTCGTCCTCGATGAAGTCTTGGAGGATGCCGGCGTGCGAGAAGCAGACATTGTCGATGCGATGGACAAATGCCTTGCGGTCTTGAGGCACCTTGTCCCAGAATGCGCGGGAGCGCTCCTGCACATGCCTGAGCACATTGCCTTTTGCCATGCCGGACTCAGGCGCATCCCAGAAGTACGACATGTCATGGTTTCCAAAGCACCAGAGCGTTTCGGGATGATCGGCGAGGAATGTCTCAGCGCGCTCGTAGAGCGCATCATATGCTTCAGGATGTCGCTGCATGCCCCAATCATCAGGAAGGTCTCCAAGCTTGACGACCGCGTCTGGAGACTCACTGTCGATGGCTCTGTCTGCAGCATCGAACATCCAGGGATTCAGATGGACATCGGGAATGACAAGGACGAGCATGGAGGCCACCAATCTGTTGAAAAAGGATGGAGCAGTTCGGAAAAGTATAGATATGGCTGACGACAGAAATGAGACGTCCATGCATGTGATTGATGTCGCAGCAAAATGTTTGTAGAAATCGCGTGTTATGGACAGTGCCATGCCGCCACAAGAATGGTGGATGCGATGTGAGCATGACACGTTGTAAAGTAGATGCTGCATGAGATTGCCATTGCATGACATGAATGCATCATGCCGATGGATGTCTTATGCATGCGGCCATGCCCTTTGCCGCTCTGTACAAATCAGGCTGCTAACGTGTTTGGAGAAGCGGATGCAAGAAGATGCAAGCTCTCTGGTTTCTGTGATTGTCCCTATCTACAATGCGGGCAAGTTCCTGCGCCAGTGCCTGGACAGCATCTGCAATCAGACGCACAAGAATCTCGAGATCATCCTCATCGACGATGGATGCACGGATGACTCTCCTGCCGTGATCGATGAATATGCTGCCCGCGATTCACGTGTTAAAGCGGTCCACAAAGAGAACGGTGGCTATGGTGCGGGGTGCAACCGCGGCATCGAGATGGCTACCGGCAAATGGATATCGATCATCGAGCCCGATGACTATATCGATCTGAATATGTACCAGGAGATGCTGGACTTCTCATCGAAGTTCTCCGAAGAGATTCACATCATCAAGTGCCCATGGACCGAAGTCAGGGATTGGGACGATCCCCAGAAGACTTCGACCCGTCCGTGCCTGCTTGCCTCGAAGCTTGCAACGTGCAAAAAACCCTTCAGTCTTGCAGAGGAACCCGTGATCATCACAGTGCATCCCTCCATCTGGTCTGCCCTGTATCGTCGCGATTTCCTGAACGAGAAGAAGATTCGCTTCATCGAGTATCCTGGCGCCGGCTGGGCCGACAATCCGTTCCTCATTGAGACCATGTGCCAGGCTTCCAGAATCGTCTATCTCAACAACTGCTACTACAACTACCGAATCGATCTTCCTGGCAGCACCCATAACCACAAGACACCGGAACTCGTGACGCGCCCGTTCGACCGCTGGGTCACGATGCTCGAGATCATCGAGCGCCTTGGCATCACAGACGAGCGCATCGTGAGGGCCCACTATGAGCGCGGATTCATGTATGCCTTCGGTGCGGAGAAGGATGACGGGAAGGACAATCCTCTCGTCATCGAAAATGAGAAGCGCATCTACGGCATGATGGATCCAGAAATAGTTGACCGCATGTGCGAGGTTCCGACAGACCGCCTGCGCCGCTACAGCGAGCTTCTGGGAAGGCCCATGCCGAAGCATGCAGAGCTCGACAGGGCGGCATTCCTTCTGGGCAGCTCTGTGTATACCATGCGTGCCTTTGGCATAGAACGTGCGGCCCTGATGGGTATGCGTCATTGCTATGTCACACTGCGGGATAAGACTCAGGGCTAGCTGGATGCAGTTTTGAGCGCTTTCCGGATTGCCGGAACAGCCAGGAGTGGATTGGGATGACAGTGCGAATCGGACCGCTCAGATATTTTGAA
>NZ_JBEVTM010000048.1:0-2402 GCF_040884255.1 Olsenella sp. AGMB03486 | reverse complement strand
TGTTAACGCCGGGCGATAATCGCCACCAAGCGTCGGGCGATTCTGTCCATTTCCAGCCGGACGATATTGGCCAATGTGCCGGCATCCGGAAATGCTAGCTGCTGCCGTGCATGGTGCTCCGAGGGCCCATCGCTAGAGCCCCATCGTGCCGGAGCCCCTCTGCCTCATCGCCTGGGGCACCGCCTCCACGGAGTAGGTGTCGAGCCCTCGTCCCCTGTAGCTGGGTCCGCGCATCATGAAGACCGAGGCATTGTCGAAGAGCCTGTCGAGGGCGCACAGCAGCGCATCCTCGCCCGTGAACGAGCCCTTCCAGTCGCTCGGGGACATGTTGCTGGTGAGCACCATCGTGCTCGGGCCGTCCTTCTCATAGCGGCGGTCGACGATGTCGAAGAACATGTCGGTGCATGCCCTGTCGAACCTGCACCTCCCGATCTCGTCCACGATGAGGCATGAGGGCTTCACGAGCGCCGCGACCTCGCGCTGGGCGGACCCCCGCTCTGCCGCCCTGGAGAGCCTGTCGCGCAGCTCGCTCGCCTTGAGGTAGTAGGTCCTGAGCCCCTTCATGCAGCATGCGCGCCCGTATGCCTGCGCGAGATGCGTCTTGCCGATGCCTTCGGGGCCGATGAAGGCGATGTTCCTGTGCGCATAGAGGTCGGCGAGGGCGGGAAGCTTCCGGAGCATCCCTGCATCGCGGCCCTGTATCCTCGAGAAGTCGAACCCCTCGAACGTCTTCGGCTCCCTCGACGGCAGCCTGCTGAGGCGCAGGAGCGTATCCACCGTCTGCTGCCGCCTCTGCTCGGCGAGATAGGAGAAGACAGTCCTGACCGCGGCGATCTCGCCCTCTCCCATGCCCCTGTCGGATGCGAGCGCGGCGAGCTCCTCTGCGGATATGCGGATGCCCATGCCGGCAGCGGCCTCCGCCGCCTCGCCGAAGATGCCCATGCCCTCTGCCATCATGCCCTCCTTCCGAAGTCGAACCTCGCGAAGGCGGGATCTTCCGCCGGTGCCGCAGACTGCCTGACCGTCGGCGCCGGCGGCTGCGTCGGCTGCTCTGCCGGGCCTCCGTCGTCGGTCCACTGCCCTTCGCAGCAGCTGTCGTGCCGGTCCCATGTGACCGGATGCGCGACCAGCTCCTGCGAGAGGTCGTCGCTGTATATATGGAGCACGCGGCCTTCGCGCCCCACGCGGCATTCCCTGCGCGCATACCAGAGGGGCACGCCGAAGCGCCTGCCCTCGTAGCTCACGAACCCGTCGAAGGATATCTTCCTCTTCGGGCAGAGCCAGCGCTCCGCCTCCTCCGTGAAGGCGAATGGGCGCGCATGCTGCATGCATGCGTCCCTGTGCTCGTCTGCGGGCACGCACGCCGCCGCGCGGCGCCATCTTCCCGACTGCTCCCGGCACCACCGCCTCGCCTCCTCGTTGAGCTGCGTGATGTCCGTGAACTCCCTGCCCTGGAGGAAGCTCTCCTTCACGAACCGTATGAGGCGCTCGACCTTGCCCTTCGTCCATGGATGCCTGGGCCTGCAGAGCCTCGTCCGGAAGCCGATGGAGTCCATGAACGCCTCGTAGTCCTTCTGCCAGACGGGATTGCCGTCTGCATCCCTCCTGACGACCACGCTCTTCATGTTGTCCGTGAGCACCCAGTCCGGGATGCCGAGCTCCATGAAGCCATGCAGCATGCCTATGAAGAGGTTCTCCTGCCGTGCGTTCGGGAAGAACTCGATGTAGGGCGTGCCGCAGTGGTGGCAGGCCATCGCGAAGCATGCGATCCTCGAGACGGTGCCGTCGGCCGCCTCCGCATTGGCGAACCCCCAGTCCATCTGGTATGCCTCGCCGGGCTCTGTCTGGTATCTCCTGCCGCGCGGGCCCCTGGAATCCGCCTGCCTCCTCGGCGCAGGCACGAGCGAGCGGTGGGCGGCGATGTAGTCCTTGATCGACGTGATGCCGCCTGCATATCCCTGCCCCTTCAGGCGGTCGAAGATCGTCTGGGAGTTCGTCACCCCCTTGCGGAGCTGGTCATCGACGACGCCGGTGTATCCCGTGAGGACCGTCGTCTCTGCCTTCCTGCCTGCATTGCCGTGCGGCCCGGCCTGGAAGCCCTTCTTCCGGAGCGTCCTTGCCTTCGATCTCGTGAGTCCGGTCCTCCTACAGAACTCCGCGAGGTTCGCCTTCTCCGGCGAGAACCCCGGACCCGCCTCGGCTGCCATCGCCGAGAGGGCCTCGTCTATAATCTTCTGCAGGCCATCGTATCTGCTGTCCATCTTTCTCTATATTCCTCCTATCGCCGGCACATTGGCACAACCAGCATAGGAGGGATGCAGCGGAGCGGTGGCCAATCTTTTCCGGCTGCAATCGGCTATTTTGTTTCGGCTATATGTGGCTAAAATCGCCCGGCGTCAACA
>NZ_JBEVTM010000047.1:0-2788 GCF_040884255.1 Olsenella sp. AGMB03486 | reverse complement strand
ACCTGAGTACCGCCGGACACGTGAAACCCGGTGGGAAGCAGGGGGGACCACCCTCCAAGCCTGAACACTCTCCTGTGACCGATAGCGGACAAGTACCGTGAGGGAAAGGTGAAAAGCACCCCGGGAGGGGAGTGAAACAGTACCTGAAACCGTGCGCCTACAAGCAGCCGGAGCGGCCAGGATCCGTGACGGCGTGCCTTTTGTAGAATGAGCCAGCGAGTTGCGGTGCGCGGCGAGGCGAAGCACAGGAGCCAGCCGCAGCGACAGCGAGTCCGAACAGGGCGACACGAGTCGCGCGCCGCAGACGCGAAGCCAGGTGATCTATCCATGGGCAGGCTGAAGCGGGGGTAAGACCCCGTGGAGGGCCGAACCCACTTAGGTTGAAAACTGAGGGGATGACCTGTGGATAGGAGTGAAAGGCTAACCAAACCTGGAGATATCTCGTTCTCCCCGAAATAGCTTTAGGGCTAGCCCCAGGCATTTACCGCTGGAGGTAGAGCACTGAATGGTCGCGGGGGCCTCACCGCCTACCAACACCAATCAAACTCCGAATGCCAGCGGTCCAGAGCCTGGGAGTCAGAATATGTGGGCTAAGCCGTGTATTCGAGAGGGAAACAGCCCAGACCGCCCGCCAAGGTCCCCAAGTCCATGCCAAGTGGCAAAGGATGTGCGTCTGCCCAGACAACCAGGATGTTGGCTCAGAAGCAGCCACCCATTCAAAGAGTGCGTAACAGCTCACTGGTCGAGTGGACATGCGCCGACAATATACGGGGCTAAGCATGGCACCGAAGCGGCGGGCTGCGCCACAGGGCGCAGCGGTAGGGGAGCATCCCGTCAGGGGCGAAGCCGGAGGACGACCTCCGGTGGACCTGCCGGGAGGGAGAATGCTGGCATGAGTAGCGAGAGCGGCGTGGGAAACGCCGCCGCCGCAAACCCAAGGTTTCCTGGGCAAGGCTAATCCTCCCAGGGTCAGTCGGGAGCTAAGGCGAGGCCGGAAGGCGTAGCCGATGCACAGCAGGCAGACATTCCTGCACCCCCGAAGGGGCGCTATTACCGATGGGGTGACGGAGAAGGGCAGCTCGGCGGGGTTCTGGACGTCCCCGTGAGGCCGCGTAGGCCGGAAGGCAGGGAAATCCGCCTTCCAGGGAGGCCGAGGCGGCTGACGAAGCCACAAGGCGAAGCGAGTCATCCCATGCTTCCGAGAAAAGCCTCTAGGGAGCCCCGAGGGGCCCGTACCGCAGACCGACACAGGTGGGTGGGTAGAACATACCAAGGCGATCGGGAGAACCATGGTTAAGGAACTCGGCAAAATCACCCCGCAACTTCGGGAGAAGGGGTGCCGCTTCGGGTGATGGGGCATGCCCCCGGAGCCTGGAGCGGCCGCAGTGGAAAGGTCCAAGCGACTGTTTATCAAAAACACAGGACTCTGCTGAAGCCGCAAGGCGACGTATAGGGTCTGACGCCTGCCCGGTGCCGGAAGGTCACGAGGAGCTGTCAGCGCGAGCGAAGCAGCGAATCCAAGCCCCGGTAAACGGCGGCCGTAACTATAACGGTCCTAAGGTAGCGAAATTCCTTGTCGGGTAAGTTCCGACCTGCACGAAAGGCGTAACGATTTGGACACTGTCTCGACCATGGGCCCGGCGAAATTGCACTAGTCGTGAAGATGCGACTTACCCGCGGAAGGACGGAAAGACCCCGTGAACCTTTACTGCAGCTAGACATTGGCTGCCGGTTCGCCGTGTAGAGGATAGGTGGGAGACTTCGAACCAGGGGCGCCAGCCTCTGGGGAGTCGCCCTTGGAATACCACCCTCGGCGCTCTGGCATCCTAACCCCTCGCCGTGATCCGGGAGGGGGACCGTGTCTGGTGGGTAGTTTGACTGGGGCGGTCGCCTCCTAAAGAGTAACGGAGGCGCGCGCAAGGTCTGCTCGGGATGGTCGGCAACCATCCTCATGAGTGCAAGAGCATAAGCAGGCCTGACTGCGAGGCAGACAAGCCGAGCAGACGGGAAACCGGGCTCTAGCGATCCGGCGGCACTGAGTGGAATGGCCGTCGCTCAACGGATAAAAGGTACTCCGGGGATAACAGGCTGATCTTCCCCAAGAGTCCACATCGACGGGAAGGTTTGGCACCTCGATGTCGGCTCATCGCATCCTGGGGCTGGAGCAGGTCCCAAGGGTATGGCTGTTCGCCATTCAAAGCGGTACGCGAGCTGGGTTCAGAACGTCGTGAGACAGTTCGGTCCCTATCCTCCGTGGGCGCAGGAAGACTGAGGGAGGCTGCCCCTAGTACGAGAGGACCGGGGTGGACGGACCTCCGGTGTGCGGGCTGTCGGCCAACGGCACTGCCCGGTAGCTGAGTCCGGTCGGGATAACCGCTGAAAGCATCTAAGCGGGAAGCCCATCCCGAGATGAGTCTTCCTTCTGGTAAGGCCCCATGCAGACCACATGGTAGATAGGCAGCAGGTGCAAGCGCCGCGAGGCGCTCAGCCGAGCTGCACTAATCGGCCGAGCTCTTCATCTCCGATGCCCGGAGCGTGAGGATGCTGGATGGATGGTTGCCGAGCGCTGTGCGGCCCCCAGGGCACGGATGGACATATGAATGCCCTGTGCCGGCCAGCGGCCATGGCAGGGGAGGCACACCTGGTCCCATTCCGAACCCAGAAGTTAAGCCCCCGAGCGCCGATGGTACTGCGGAGCGAGTCCGTGGGAGAGCAGGACGCCGCTGGCCAGCAGAGGGCATTCGTGCCGGAGAGGGAGGGGAGCGCATCCGCGCTCCCCTCCCTCTGC
>NZ_JBEVTM010000046.1:0-2849 GCF_040884255.1 Olsenella sp. AGMB03486 | reverse complement strand
AAACAAATAGAGAGTTTCTTTCCATACTTTCCGACGGCTTCATCCAGCGCCGCGATGATCCCTCCAAAAAAGACCTCTACATTCAGCTGATCAACTTCGAGCAACCCGAGGCGAACATCTTCCGTGTGGTGAACCAGCTGGAGGTTAAGCAATACCAACGCCGCATCCCAGACGCGGTCGCATTCATTAACGGTCTGCCGGTGGTCGTCTTCGAGTTCAAGAACCCCGTCAACGACGGAGCTGACACGCATGAGGCCTACAAGCAGGTGACCGTACGCTACAGGCGCGACATCCCGAAGCTGCTCGGATACAACGTCTTCACTGTCCTTAGCGATGGCGTGAACAGCAAGTACGGCTCGGTCTTCGCCCCGTACAAGTTCTTCAATACCTGGCGCCAGGTCGAGGCCGGAGACCCCGAGGTTGAAGGCGTGGATGCGTTCTATGCGCTTCTTGAAGGCCTGATGCGCAAGGACCGCCTGGTTGCGCTCATCAAGAACTTCGTGTTTTTCCCAGATGCTCTGAAGCAGGACGATGAGACCAAGATCATCGCCCGCCCGCCACAGTTTTTCGCAGCGACGAAACTCATCGAGAACATAAAGGCGCATATCCCATCAGCAAAGACGGGCGGGACTGTCAACGGCGGCGCATTTATGCGCCGTTCATCTTGACCGTTGATTGGCCCCGCTAACTTTGCTACTCTGTTCTAAGTAATTCCTCAATTTGTTTTTTCATATATTCTACAAGTGCCATCGCTTCCTTTTCTACTGTCTCCCATTCATCAGACAAATTTCCCAAATAAGCTTCCTTTGCCGTTGTTAGCAGGGGGGGAAATCTCTCCGGCAATTTTAAAATTACCCATTTTGCGGCAACATCTTTTGTCGTGATTTCTTCTGTTACTAAAGTAAACCACATTCGTGATAAGGTTAATAACACATTTCTTTCATCACCCTTAAAGCTGGAAATCAAACCAGGTAAAGAAAACCGAATTGCTTTTTTAATTTCGTGAAATGGGATAGCGGGAATAAGCTCTTTGCTTTCCGCCCCCTTCAAAGTTATGCTATTTTTTCTTGCTTGCCATAATAAAATCATTATATCTGGGTCAGTGCAGGCTTGCGGATATTCTCCTGCTTCCATCTCTCCCCTTAGCCATTCACCATACATATACTGACATTTTGGCGGAAATTGCAACGGAACAATATCAGATTGATTGATAATAGTTACCTCTAAAGGTCTTTTTTCAATACAGCCTACGGAGCCAGAAATTTTCAATAATTGCTTTGTTAGATCTGCTCTGATTGAATTACTCAATTCTTGTTTAGTAATTATCAGTATATCTATATCACTATCTGGACGCAGCCCATTCATTGTTGCTGAACCATATAAATATATCCCCAATATTTGACCTTGTAATATGGTTTCTGCTATTGAAATAACTTGATTTACTTGTTGTGGAAATTCATTTATATTCATTGTAACTCCTATATGTATTTATTTTTACTCCTCAACAACTGATAAAACAGCGTCTAAGGCTAATTCTAAGGCTATGGATATACTTGTTTTTCCCCATTCTCTTTCTTGGTATTTATGAGGGTCTGCAAGAGTATCGGCTGAAAAAAGCAGCATAGCCCATGTAACTTTTCTAAATTTTGCACACGCCGCCAATGCGGAACATTCCATTTCTACTACTTGACATCCCTCTTCTTTCCGATACTGAACCATTTCTACTGTTTCTCGATAAAAACCGTCTGTTGTCCATGTTTTAACTTCCCAATATGGTATATTCTTTTGGCTTAAAGCAGATTCAATCGCATTTATACCAGCCTTTGAAATCTCTACTTCTCGGGAGGGAGGAAGATAATGGTAAGATGTTCCCTCATCTCTCAATGCAGAAGCAGGTATCAAAAATCTATTTTCCGGGATGTCTTCCAATACGCCGCAGGAGCCGACGGAAATAATCTTTGTTACACCCCCTGCAATTAAATATTCTAAAACTTGGACGGCAGCAGCACTTCCCACAGGGGCCGGACATAGACATATTTTCTCCTGATTATAAAGACATTCATAAATAGGATATCGTCTTGTTGCACTTTCAAATTCATCTATCTGTATTCCATCATGGGTATGTGCATAATTTTCAACCTCGTCTCCTAAAAAAGCAAACACTGCTTTTGCAGGAAAACATTTTTTCCCATTTCCCGGCTGAAAAACAGCTTTTGATGCGGTATCGTACTCTAAAACAGGGTAGTCATGCTTTACTAATGGCATATTATTATCTCGAATAACAGGCTATTATTCTATTCCTTTCATCATCTTTTTTGCCAACTGCTTGAACAGGTCGGCAGTTTCTTCATCCATCGGTGCAAGCTGTCCGATCTGTCCAGCTATCATCGCCGTTACATCGTCAATGGAAAGCGGTTTTTGTTTCTGTTCCGCCAGTGCGTCCCGCATGGCTTGGAACATAGCGGCGGTCACAGCTTCTCCCGGCTGTTCCCCGTTGTCAATGTCTTTCTTAATGTCCCGCAGGATAGCCAGGAACACATTTTTGATTTTTTCAATCTCCGCTTCATGTTCCCCCATCTTTTGGGCGTTCAAAAGCTGTAAATCCTGCTTCGCTTCTGCCCGGTGTTCCGGGTGTTCTTTCATCAGGTCGGACAGGGAAGCCGTTGCCATCTCGATAAGCTGGTTTCTTGCTGTTATGCCCTTTGCCGCCGTATCCTGAAAATAAATCCGTATCAAATCTATCAGCTTAGGAAAATTCCTATGTTCCAACAGGCGGTTGAGGATTTGCACATCAACAGCACCCGTCACAAGCCCCCTCACGGCTCCCTCGGACAAGCCTAATTCAGAAA
>NZ_JBEVTM010000045.1:0-3605 GCF_040884255.1 Olsenella sp. AGMB03486 | reverse complement strand
CGAGAAGGACGGCCCGAGCACGATGGTGCTCACCAGCAACATGTCCCCGAGCGACTGGAAAGGCTCGGTCACGGGCTCGAGCTGCCTTATGCACTCCTCGGGCGTCCCTTCGAAGCCCGACCAGGCATGCTCGCTCCCTTCGGGCACGGTCGGTTTGGCTGGCGTGGAAGGCTCCTCCCTCTCGGCCGATCTCGCCCAATTGTACACAGTGGCAGCATTGAGCACCCCGAGCGCCTTCGCCACGTCCTTCCCGTCCATCCCGCCCTGCACGAGCCTGACGGCCTCCGCCTTCGTCTCGGGATCGTAGTGGCTGAAGGGACGGCCGGCAGTCCTCACATGCGCAGCATCGCTCTCCCGGATCCAGGCATACATGGTCTGCCTGCAGGGATATCCGAGCTTGCGGATTGCGAGGGTCATCTTCCCGCCGCATTCCTCGAGGACTTCGAGCGCTCTCTCTTTCTGCTCTGGCGTGAAGCTCATTGCGGACTCCTGACCGGACCGTATCTGGTCCAACTTTTTGTCCGCATGCCCCTACCGAGGCGGTGCCCCAGGCGATGAGGCAGAGGGGCTCCGGCACGATGGGGCTCTAGCGATAGGGCCTCGCGACACCGTACACGGTAACAGCTAGCATTTCCGGATGCCGGCACATTGGCGAATATCGTCCGGCTGGAAATGGACAGAATCGCCCGGCGCTTGGTAGCGATTATCTCCTGGCGTTAACAGTATTGGTTGCAGATGGCCTTTCTCCCATGCTTTGGTCAGAACACGATGCGGTGCTTGCACATCCATTTCGTGTGCGCAAGGCTGTTCGCCTTCTGTGCCATGGCGTTCTCCTTCCTCTCGCGGCCGGCGACCCGAGCAATCGCCATCCTGGGGAGAGAGGAGTTTCGCTGCATGGCATCGTTGCCATCCGCCCGCACGGCGGGTGGTTTTCCGTGCCGCGCGTGCCGCGCGGCACAGGCTAAAGCCTTTAACAAGAGAGGGTCCTCTGGTGAGAGCCCTCTCTGTATTTCGTGAATGCAGAATACCTTAGATGAGATCATAGCAAGAATCGGTATAGGCATCCTGAATCTGCTGCCCATATTTCATATAGACATTCTGCAGCTTTCCGGCCCACTCTTCATACGTGCTATAGGAGTCTCCAACCGCGAGGTGGTGTTTGGCCATTTCGCCTACGCCATCATTGCAGATCTTAGCGAGCTTTCCTACCTTTTCATTGCAAAGCTTTGCCCTGCCATCGATCGTCGAGTAAGCCGAATATTCTGCATTGTATTCGGCAACGAGACCCGGCGTGGCCGCTGCAATCCTTGCGGAATAGTCCGAGAGAATCGATTCATAGCTTGCATCGGTGCCAGCAGGAATCCACTTGCCATCAGATCCGACATAGTAGCCATCCGGCCTCCAAGCATTCGTCAGCATCGCTCCGCTGGAACCAAGATAGTAATTGCCCACCCAGCAGTCGTGCAGCATAGCACCTGAACCATCGAAATAGTACCAGGAACCAGAAACCTGCTGCCAGCCGGTAGCCATGGCGCCAGAGGCGGAAAGGTAGTACCAGACGCCACTGAGATTGATCCAGCCGGTCTGCATGGCTCCGGATGCAGAGAAGTAGTACCAAGCACCGCCAAGGTTCTGCCAACCAGTCTGCATGGCACCACTGCCAGAGAGGTAGTACCAGGTTCCTCCGTAATTCAGCCAGCCTGTTGCCATCGCTCCAGAACCATAGAAGTAATACCAGCTGCCACCAAGGTTCTGCCATCCTGTTACCATGGCGCCAGAACCGAAGAGATAGTACCAGGTGCCCCCAAGGTTGATCCAGCCCGTCTGCATGGCACCGGAGCCAGAGAGGTAATACCACGTACCTCCATCATTCAGCCAGCCGGTCTGCATCCAACCATGGGCATCGAAGTGATACCAGGACCCGCCAATATTCTGCCAGCAGCTTGTGGGGTATGAGCCATCTGCATTGCGATACCACCATCCGCCATTCGAGTACACCCAGCCGGCACTTTGTTGTTGACTATTCTGCTGCTGGCCGCTGTTGTTTCCGGATCTCTCGTACCTAGCCTCGCAGATATCGCAGACATCCCTCGAACCACGATTTTCGAACGCAATGCTTGTGACGACACGGCCTTTTAGCGTCGGGCAATCGCTGTAGATGTGATAGGCATGCCCAGAGCGAGTGACATATACAGTTGTGCCCGTATCTGCTGTAAACGCCTGTGCTTGTGCTGGCATCATGCAAAATGCAAGCATGGCCGCAGCAATTGCTGTAAACAGTCTCATCGATAACGTATGCCTCGACATTTTATCCTCCCTTATATGCAGCTGAACAGGGGCTTGAAGCGATTCAATCCTACGTTTAGCGGAGCTCGCTAATTGCAAGGATTCTGCAGACGGAAGCATGAGAGCGAATTTCCCTCTCGAATATCCACTCTGCCGCATATCAAGCAGCTCTCCTGAAGCACCTGATTCTCATGGCAAGAAGAGGCAAACCCTTCCAGCCGAATACGCTGTATCGACAGGGCGTTATATAGTCATGCGGAAACACACACAACATTGATTTGTTCAACGTTGGCAGCTGCGAGAGCTCCGAGTGCCACGTCCTTGCAGAACAAGAAATGCCGGGAATCATGGTTTTGCAGGGACGGCAGCAAAGATCTCCATGCATAGAAGCAATATGACACTGTACCGGACACACAAATGAGGGGGCTCCCTTTCGGAAGCCCCCTCACCGCATATTCCATATGCAAGAATCTCTCGCCGGAACCTACTTTCCCGGTACCCACGCTCCATCAGCTCCGACATAGTAGCCGTCGGGAGTCTTCGTGCTCGTGAGCATGGCTCCGCTGGAGCCGAGGTAGTAGTTCCCGACCCAGTAGTCGTGGAGCATCGCGCCGGAAGCGCTGAAGCAGTACCAGGAGCCATTCACCTGCTGCCAGCCGGTCTGCATGGCGCCGGATGCATTGAACCAGTACCAGGTGCCGCTGACGAGCTGCCAGCCCGTGCCCATGGCGCCAGAGCCTGTCAGCCAGTACCAGTTGCCGCCGTCGTCAAGCCAGCCTGTCTGCATGGCGCCGGATGAGGCGAAGTAGTACCACTGGGCATCATCATAGGTGCGATAGGTGCCATTGTCGTTGTAGATCATGCCACCCGAGAGATCATTGCCGTCGACCCACATCCACTTGCCGTCCTCTGTGGGATAGCCGGTACCTATCTTCTGCCAGCCGGTCACCATGAAGGCCTGGGCAGGATAGCTTCCGGCTACAGTCGCACTTCCGGAAGTTCTGATCCAATCCCTCTGTCCATTCGGCCACGTCGGCATGAAGTAGTACCAGATGCCGTCGATCTGCTTCCAGAGGAAGTGCATGTAGCCGTAGCGTGAATCATATCTTGCCTGGTCAAGATAGATCCAGCCTCCGGGATAGCCGTCGCTTGCATCGACATGCTTCCATCCCGACGGGATGAGGACGCCATTGCTGTCGCTGCAGACTGTAGGGTAGTAGCCATAATAGAATCCAAACCAGTCGAACTGCGCCTTGTTGTAGGCAAGCCTGCCGGAATAGTCGAAGAGGTAGACGGTGCCGCCAATATCCTGCGAACCT
>NZ_JBEVTM010000044.1:0-5958 GCF_040884255.1 Olsenella sp. AGMB03486 | reverse complement strand
TGGCAGGGAGTTGAAGTACTGGCAAGGATTATCGAGATAGCTTCTAAGCTTTTCAAAATCCTTTGAATCGGAGAACGAGACGATTGACATCAGTTCGTCACGGTCCATTTGCCGGAGAAAGTCAACAGCGTGAGCTATCTCGCTTTTCCCGCTCGACTCCCAGAAACAGAAGAACTGGTCAAGGTATTTATTCATCTCGGCCGACTTCTCCTCGTAGGGCATGGGGTGCCAGTCGTAGTCTATCCCACGCTTGCCTTGTTTCATTGCATGGGGACTTAGCGCAAAGTGAACTCCGTAGGTGACCAAGTTATCGAGAAGGACATTAATGTCGATTGGCGTTTTGCCCTTCCCACTCCCGACGTTTCGATCATCCAGTAGGCGGTTCAGCTTCTCAGCTAGCGGCTCGAGTGTATCCATGTCATTTATTGCATCAAAATAGACAATGAGGTGCTTCGATGCGCCGCCTTCTTCCAGAGCCACGTCAATTTCTACACCAGGAAGAAGGGTTATTCGGCTGCCGGCATTATAGAACGTACGGTACAACTCGATACAAATATGGTTATGGTCTGTAAACGAAATCATATCGAGGTCTTCATAGCACTCTAGGAGCTCCAGGAGACTACTGACATATTCGTCGACACTAAGGTTCCTGAGGTCTTGGTCCGTGCATGAATAGCACTGGTTAGAGTGAATGTGTAAGTCCCATATCTTGCCATACGAGCAAATGTGAGCATCCTTCATCTGTTACCCAATCCTCAACAAACCCTGGTAGAACGATCCGGGGAACACGAATCTCCGCGACGGCTTCTTCTTATGGTTGTCGTTCTCAAACGACACCTCGATGTAAGAGTCATCCAAGCTGACGATTTGGCCATAACCGAACGCCTTGTGGAACACCGTGTCGCCAAGATCCAGGCCGTTGAGCTCAGCCTTTGTGACAATGGGGGTAGGCTTGACGGGCTCGAACGATTCTTCGGGGTAGCCCTTGAGCCACCAGGCGGCGCGGCCGCCCGTCGCCCTCCCCCCATGGGAGCTGAGCTTGAACCCCGCACCACGCTCGTTGAGCTTCTTTACGAGCGCGGACGCCGCTGCGGAGTCGATGACCCAGAGGCAGCCATCGCCCTCCCGTCTGTCGAGGTATTCCAGCCCGGCATCGTCAAGTTCATCGTCAAGCCAGTCGCGCCTTGCATCCCCCTCGCCCATCGGAGTGAAGCTTGCCGACGCCGTACTTCCCTCCGAAGCGACGGAAGCGGTCTTGCCCATCGTCTTCGCAGCAGCTGACGGGGTCGTGTGCTCGCCTGTTGTTTTTGCCGACCCGGTTGAGGAGGCCTTCGACAGCCCGTTGGGCTCCACCATGGACTCCTGCTGGGCCATCTCCATGTACTCGAAGTCAGAGAGGGTAGTATCGAAGAGACCGACCCTCTCGCCCTCGTGGCGGTTCACGCCCGCGTATGTGAGGGAGGAGTCCTCGTAGCGGCGGAACTTGTAGACCGCATCGTTCATGAGGGCGTCGTTGAAGACCCCAAGCGACACCAGGAGCTCGAAGTCCTTGACCGTGAGCCCCGTCACCTTCTTGAAGAGCCCAGGCTCCAGCTGCGTGATCACGTCCTTGAGCGTCTGCTCGCGGTAGTCCGTGAGGTACATGAAGACGGGGATTCGCGTCGCGAACTTGATGAGCTTCTCCTGAATCTGCTTGCGCTTGCTCTTGAGCTCCTTCTCCTCGGCGGTCATCTCCTTCTGCTCCTTGGACGTGAGGTTGTCCCTCTCGCGCTTGGCCTTCTTTATGGCCTCAGAGCGGTTGATGATCGTCTCGATGTCCTGGTTGAGGTTGCGGAAGCCCTCTATGCTCATGAGCGCCTTCAGCGCGTCTTCGTTGCCGAGGATACGGCGCAGGGTGTCGTTGTCTACGTTGACGAGCAGGGCGCTCTCCCAGCGCCGTGCCAGGAGCGTCGCTGAGGTCCCGGCCATCGCGATGTCGAGGATGTCGGCGGCGCTCACGGGGCGCATGGCGCTCCCGTCGTAGGCGAGGACCGGCAGGAAGTCGATGAACTCGCCGACCTTCTGCTCGGGCCCCTCGTTCTCGTCCACCTTGAGGCGGCAGCTGTAGTCGGAGACCATGCGCAGCGAGCGGTCGAGCGCGAAGTCGAAGACGTAGCACTCCCTCTTCACTATCTCGGTGTTTCCCGCGTCGTCCTTTATGGTCCAGGGCGACTGGACGCGGAAGGCAGCCTGGAAGTACGTCTCCGGGCTCTTCATGTTCGTCAGCATGAAGATTCCCGTCCACGGCTTCACGGTGACGCCAGTGGTCAGCTTGCCGCACGTGAGGGTGATGGTCTGGGAGTTGAGCGGGTCGGCCATCGACTCGCGCACCTTGTCGAGCGCCGCCTCGCCGACTCCTGCCTCGGGTCCCGCGCAGACGTTCACCGTGTAGTCGTGGAAGAAGACGTTCTGCGGCTCGGCGAGGAGGTTGCGCATCGCGTAGCAGCTGTTGACGCGCGGCAGGTACCAGAGCGTGTGGTTGAGCACGCGGAGGAGCCGCGTGTCGGAGTACGGGAGGGCTGGCTTCTCGGCCCCGAGCTTCAGGTCGTCCACCGCCGAGGGCCTGTAGGCCCCCCGGATGAGGTCGAGCCACTTCTGGACCGAGTCCTTGAGCACGAACTCCGCCTCGTCGCCCTCCCCCCTGGCCTCGAAGAAGGAGTTGAGGTCGAAGCCGTTGTACTCGCCGCCGAGCGCAACCCTGCGGATCTCGTCGGGCATCTGGTAGGTGAGCATGACCATGCGCGGCAGGCTCTCGTAGGGGTTCGGCCGGCCGGGGTGCTCGCTGGGCCACGCCTCCTTCGCCGCCTGCTCGTCGGAGTAGGTCCAGTTGAAGATCTGCTCCTCGATGAACTCGCCCGAGTTGAGGGCGCGGAAGGGCGTGCCGGAGAGGAAGAGGTAGTAGCGGGTCACGATCGGCAGGTCGCCCTCGTCCATCTCGTTTCCGGTGTTCACGTGGCCTACTCGGGTGTCGACGTCCTCCTGCGTGTCACGCTCGTCCTCGTCATCCTGCTCGAAGAGCGTCTTGGAGTTCTCGTTCCACGCGCCGAAGTGGTACTCGTCGAAGACGACGAGGTCCCAGTCCTCCTCGCGCACCCACTCGTGCTGCGGCTTGATGCGCCCGGAGCGGTCGCGGCCCAGGAAGTCCTGGAAGGAGCCGAAGCAGACGATCGGGCGGGACTTGTCGGCCGCCTCGTACTGCTCGGCGATGTCCGGCCTGCTCGGCTCCTTTGGGCGGCTGATGAACTGCCATCCCTCGAATTCGACGTGCGTGGCGAGGTCCTCCTCCCACGCCGCCTGGACCGCCGGCTTGAAGGTGAGCACGAGCAGGCGCCTGAAGCCCATGTCCTTGGCGAGCTCGTAGGTGGCGAAGGTCTTGCCGAAGCGCATCTTCGCGTTCCAGAGGAACTTGGGCGTGCGCGCGCCGCCCTCCTTCTCGATGGAGCGGAAGTAGGCCTCGGTCTTGTGGACGGCGGCCTCCTGCTCGGGCCGCATCCTGAAGGTCTGCGTGCGCCGCTCGACGTTCTCGGCGCGGTCGCGCACAGCGACGTAGGCGGCCCTCACGTCGTCCACGGTGCAGCGGAACCACTCGGTCTTCTTCCCGTCGCGGTCGCGCAGGCGCTTGAAGCCGTTCTCCTCGAGGTTGGCGTGCACCTCGTGGTCCAGAAACACGGTGCCGTCGTCGCGCATGGCGGGCGCGGTGAACACGACCTCGTAGGGCTTCTCGCCGGGCTTGAGCGTCGGGTAGTGCTCGTGCATGCGCTCCTCGATGGTGCGCCCGGTGTAGCCGACCTTGAGCAGCCCCTTGAGCTCGCGGTTGTGCGGCTCGCAGTAGGCGTAGATGATCGGCTGGACGTCCGGTCGCTCGGGGAAGAAGTCGTTAGTGGGCATCAGTCCTCACCCGGGTTCATTTCCTTGATGTGGTTCTCGATGTATGCGGTCTCCTGGTCGTCTAGGCTAAACTCGTTGTAGAGGTCGACGTCGGTCCAGCTCCTCGAGAAATCGAGGTCGGGCACGAACATGAAGGACTTCTTGTTGACCATCTGCGCGGAGGCCACTTGGCTGATGAGGAAGCGTGGGAACTTGAGCGCGAGGTATGCCATGCAGTTGCGGGCCTCCGCCTCGGTGTCGAAGGTCTTCACGACGATATACGTCTCTGTGCAGACCTCCTTGGGCCCGAGGACTTCGAGGATGGAGAGCACGCGACGCATGCCCTGGGCGTCGGTGCCACCGGCGTGTTCATAGACGACGCGCGACACGATGACCTTCCACTTGTCTATCCATTCCTGTCCGGCCGTGATTGCGGTGCGCTCGATGGGCCCCTTGCCGTTTCTCCAACGTAGCGTGAGGTCGCCCCTGCCAGTGGGCTGGGCGAACGTGCGCAGGCCGAAGGGCTTTTGGCTGCTGACGTAGGCGCTAAGGAACTTGCTGGTATGTGCCGTAACCTTGTCCACGATGGAAACGGCTTGGTTGGAGCGTATGAGGATGTCGTAGCGGCCGAGGTCGCGCTCCTGCTCGTCTGCCTCGCCGTTCTTCATGTTGATAACGGCGCAGTCGCCCTTGTAGTCGCGCTCCCACAGGAAGTAGGAGACGCCGCCGGACATGTCGACGCCGGGGAAGCACTCGTTTGCGTCCTCGTAGTCAACGAGCTTCCTGATGTGCCGGTCGTTGAGCATGTCCTTGCGGTAGGAGTCGAGGCCGCGCCCGCCGGAGAACCAGCGGGAGGGCGTAATCATCACGAGGAAGCGGGGGTTGAGCTTCTTGGCCTGCTCCACGAACTTCTGGTAGATGGGCATGGCAGAGGCGTTGTTGCCGCCATCGCTTAGCTGATAGGGCGGATTTCCTATGATGACGTCGAACTTCATGTGCAATACCTCTTCAGGATTGTCAATGTGAATGAACTCGTATGCGTATTGCTCAAGCGACGGGTCCCTGTCGTATTGCTGTTGGGCAGCACCGCACCAGACGCAACGCCCGTCACGCCAAGTGTGCTGGACATTCTTGAAGCGAATGTTGCCCTCAGGGCCGTCGAATCGGACGACGGAGTACTTGCTGTTGGGGTACTTGGAGCAGTACAGGCTCCTCCGCGAGAGCAGGCTCGTGAGCTCGGTGATGGCGATTCCGAAGATCTGCCTCTTGTAGATGTGGTCGAGCCGCTCCTGGAGATCGGGGTACTCGTCCGCCAGCCCCTCGATGAGCCGCTTCGCGATCTCGCGCAGGAACACACCGGACTTGCACGCGGGGTCGAGGAAGGTCGCGTTCGGGTCGTGCCATATGTCCTCGGGCAGGAGGTCGAGCATCTGGTTAGCGAGCTCGGGCGGGGTGAACACCTCGTCGTTGCTGAGGTTGGCGAGGCAGCTAAGCACATCTGGATTGTAGGTGCTCTCGAAGAGGCTACTCATAGCTCTGCACCTCGTAGAAGCTCACGAGAGGGTACTCACGGATGGGCTTGGGGATGAACGACTTCGTCTCCTCGTCGTACTCCCAGTCGACCGCTGGATTGTTGCCTGCTCCGAAGAGCGAGCGCGTCTGGCCCTTATCGACGTTGCCCTCCAGCATCTCGTCGAGACGGAAGTCGCGGCGCTTCACCTTGTCTCCCAGAACGACAGACCACTCTGAGAATATGATCGGCTCGTCGGTGTCGTTGCCGGCCGCGTCGACGGCCTTGAGGCTGAGCGCGTTGCCGTTGAGGATGTTTCGCTCGAGCACGAATGCAATCGCATCAAGGAAGGCCTGGTTCTGGCTCCCCTTGGACACACGCGCATAGCGACTCCCGACGATCCCATACAGCCTCTTGCGGCATGTAATCGTGTTGTCACGGAGAAGCTCGACACCGTAGATGCTGCCTACCGCGATGAACGCGTATCTCTCCCACTCGGGGAGCGACCTGCGATATCGCGAGTCGACCACGTCCAGTTTTCT
>NZ_JBEVTM010000043.1:0-6278 GCF_040884255.1 Olsenella sp. AGMB03486 | reverse complement strand
TCTGACACGCTGGAGTGCATCATCCATGAGCAGAGGCGGCCGAGGGCCTCCGCCGCCGGTTCCCTGCCCGCGCATGGACAGACGTCCTGGAGCGCCTCTCCCATCCGGCATGCGCGTGCCGTCCTGAGATGGGCCTTCGCCGGATCGGGCTCCTCCCTCCTGGCAGGCTGGCGCTCCGTGATCGGCTCCTTCCTCTTCAGCCAGACGCACTTCGTGCCTGCGGGCTTGGCGGCGCTTCACTGCGGACTCTCGCCCCTCCGCGCATCTCGCATGATCGATTGCCCTGTTCAGAAGCTGCACCGCATGGAACCTGTCCACGGTCTGGGCGTCCTGGGGCATCTCTGCAGCGGCCCCCAGCGAGCATGCCTCTGCCATGTCGCGGGCGGCCTCCTGGACCTTCGTGCGGTCCCCTCCGTGCCCCTCGGGCTCGTCGCAGAGCCTGCCCACGGCACCCTTGCCCCTTCCTCCGGCGACGGCCATGGCGCGATGCCCGTCGGGGCCGGCCATGATGCCGATGCAGCTCTGGCCGCGCCTCCCTGCAGCGCCGTCAATCCCGACGCGCACGGCATCGGAGCGGCCGGCGGCATCTCGATCTATCTCTTTGCCAACTGGGCAAAGCCCGATGCAGGATACGAGGATATGGTCACCAAGAGGCAGTTCGAGCAGCTCTCGATGCATGAGCAGGACTAGGAAGGGCGCGACATGCATGAAGGCAATCGTCCTCAACAGCGGCGGCGTGGATTCCACAACCTGTGTCGGCATTGCGGTAGACCGCTATGGAAAAGAGAATGTCACGACGGTCTCTGCCTACTATGGCCAGAAGAACGACAAGGAGCTCTCCTGCGCAGAGAAGATCGCCGAGCGCTACGGTGTCGCGCACCGCATGATCGACCTTGCCTCCACCCACATCATGGACGGCTCGGACTGCACCCTGCTCCAAGGCGGCAAGGATATTGCCCATGGCACCTATGCAGAGCAGATGGCAGAAAGAGACGGCAAGGTGGCAACCTATGTCCCCTTCAGGAACGGGCTTCTGCTTGCAGCAGTGGCTGCCGTGGCGCAGTCTGTCTATCCGCATGAGGAGTGCGAGCTCTATATAGGAGCCCACGCCGATGATGCGGCAGGAGATGCCTATCCCGACCGCTCCCCTGAGTTCATGAAGGCAATGGGCAAGGCCATCGAGCTTGGCTCCTACGGGCTCGTACACTTGAAAGCTCCCTTCGTGAACCTCGACAAGGCAGGAGTCGTTGCCTGGGGACTCAAGCTCCATGTGCCCTATGAGCTCACTTGGAGCTGCTATGAGGGCGGAAATGTGCAGTGCGACGTCTGCGGCACCTGCCTCGACCACAAGAAGGCATTTGCGGCGAACGGCGTTGCGGACCCGGTGCCCTGCCGCCAATAAAGCTCATCAGGCTGTACTAGGAAACCAGCCTCAACAAAACTAGAAGACATGCATGAACACAAGGAAGTACCGTCTGCTCCAGACACTCACGTCCCTTTCCGTGGCGACACTCATTGCGTCAAACATCATCACGAACAAGCAGACAGATCTCTTCGGCTTTGCCGTGACCTGCGGCACCTTCACGATTCCTGTGGACTATATCGTCTCAGACGTGCTGGCAAAGGTCTATGGCTTCAATGAGGCACGCCGTGTCACCATCACAGCCTTCCTCTGCGACCTCTTATGCGTCATCCTCTTCCAGCTGACGCTTGTGTCACCGTCCTTTTCTACCTTCATGGCACAGTCTGCCCTCGAAGCCGTGTCTGGCTCTACCCCGCGCATCCTGGCTGTAAGCTTCACCGCCTATGTCGCAGGCTCCCTCTCCAATGCCAAGATCATGGAGCTCATGCATATGCATGACGGAGAGAAAAGACTGGCATGGCGATGCATTGCTTCCACCATTGTGGGTGAGACGCTCGACATGACGGTATTCACGCTCCTTGCCTTCACAGGCGTCCTTCCCTGGCCTGTCATCGGCCAGATGATCGTTGTCGCGAGCGCCATCAAGGTAGCTGTCGAGTGCATCTGCTATCCCCTTGTGACCTCCCATGTCATTGCCTGGGCCAAGACGCTGGAGTAGGTGCCCGCCAGACATCAGACAGCCATTGCAATGCCTTCCCCCTTCTTCTTTGGGGAAGGCATTTTCACTGCATGCTTGGCGCAATGTGCCACCAAGACAGATCGAGCCGGCAAAGATCGATGGCATCCAGAAGGACGAAGGAGAATGCATTCCAATCTGTCTCTGTCAGCTCGATGCCTTTTCCCGCCACAAACGGGCATACTCCGCCAGCATGCGTTATGGTTTCTGACAGATAGGACTCTGTCTCAGAAAAATTTCCCGAAACAATTCTGCAACTTGATTAGAGTCAAGGAACAGTAAAGCCTGACCCCCTAGATTTGATGCCATCACATCACGTGCACCACCAAATCTTGGGCAGGAGGGGCATATGCAGGGTCGCATTCATTCAGTCGAATCGTTCGGATCGGCAGATGGTCCAGGCGTCAGGTTCCTCATCTTCCTTCAGGGCTGCCCGATGCGCTGCCGCTATTGCCACAATCCTGATACCTGGAAGCTCGATGGCGGGACCTTGATGGAAGCAGACGAGCTTCTGGACAAGGCGGAACGCTACCGCTCCTACTGGGGACCCGAAGGCGGCATCACGGTATCCGGGGGCGAAGCCCTCATGCAGGTTCCCTTCGTGACGGAGCTCTTCGAGAAGGCCCACGAGCGCGGCATCAATACCTGCCTCGACACCTCTCTTGCTCCCTACACGACGCAGGAGCCCTGGCATTCGAACTTCGAGCGTCTCATGGCGTCGACCGATCTTGTGCTGGCCGACATCAAGCACATCGATCCTGTCGAGCACCAGAAGCTCACAGGCCACGGCAACGAGAACATCCTTGAAGCACTGAGGTGGCTCTCCGACCACAAGATCCCGGTCTGGATTCGCCATGTCCTCGTCCCTGACATCACGGACGTAGATTCCTACCTCGAGCGCACCCGCGACTTCATCCAGACACTGGACAATGTCCAGCGCATCGAGGTTCTGCCCTATCACACGCTCGGCATCTTCAAATGGGACGAGCTTGGCATCCCCTACACCCTGAGGGACACCGAACCACCCACCCCAGAGAGGGTCGAGCACGCGCTTCATATTCTTCGCACACCAAAAGAGGCAACAGGAAAATAGGAGGTTCTTGATGGCAACGACGGAAGCATGGAAGGGATTTGTCCCCGGCCACTGGACAAAGGACGTGAACGTCCGCGACTTCATCCAGCGCAACTACACCCAGTATGAGGGAGACGAGTCCTTCCTCGAGGGTCCGACCGCAGCGACGGACGAGCTCTGGGGCGATGTCCAGGAGTTCCAGAAGCAGGAGCGCGCCAATGGCGGCGTCCTTGACTGCGAGACCGAGGTCGTCTCCGGCCTTACCGCCTATGGCCCTGGCTACATCGATCCTGAGCACAAGGAGCTCGAGAAGGTTGTCGGCCTCCAGACAGACAAGCCCCTGAAGCGTGCATTCATGCCGTACGGCGGCATCAAGATGGCCCAGCAGGCTGCCGAGTCCTATGGCTACAAGATCAACGAGAAGTACGACAAGATCTTCAACGAGTACCACAAGACCCACAACCAGGCAGTCTTCGATGCCTACACGCCCGAGATGCGTGCAGCCCGCCACTCTCATGTCATCACCGGCCTGCCTGACACCTATGGCCGTGGCCGCATCGTCGGCGACTACCGCCGTGTTGCCCTCTACGGTATCGACTTCCTGATCCAGCAGAAGCAGGCTGACCTCCTGAACTGCGGCGACGGCACCATGCTCGACGATGTCATCCGCCAGCGCGAGGAGATCGCAGACCAGATCCGTGCCCTCAAGGGCATGAAGGAGATGGCCAAGATCTACGGCTACGACATCTCCAAGCCTGCAACCGATGCCCATGAGGCAGTCCAGTGGCTCTACTTCGGCTACCTTGCCGCCATCAAGACCCAGAACGGCGCCGCCATGTCCGTGGGACGCATCTCCACGTTCCTGGACATCTACATCCAGCGCGACCTCGAGGCCGGCAAGATCTCCGAGAAGGAAGCACAGGAGCTTATTGACCACCTCGTGCTGAAGTTCCGCATGGTCAAGTTTGCCCGCATCCCGTCCTACAACGAGCTCTTCTCCGGCGACCCGGTCTGGGCCACGCTCGAGATGGCAGGGCTTGGCATGGACGGCCGCCATATGGTCACGAAGAACGACTTCCGCTTCCTCCACACGCTCGAGAACATGGGTCCTGCCCCCGAGCCGAACCTCACCGTCCTCTACTCCAAGCGCCTCCCGGAGAATTTCCGCCGCTATGCCGCCAAGATCTCCATCACGACCAGCTCCATCCAGTATGAGAACGACGATGTGATGCGTCCGGTCTGGGGAGACGACTACTCCATCTGCTGCTGCGTGTCTGCTACCGAAACCGGCAAGGAGATGCAGTTCTTCGGTGCCCGCGCCAACCTCGCAAAGTGCCTGAACTATGCCATCAATGGCGGCAAGGACGCGAAGTTCACGGACAAGCAGGGCAACCACATGCAGGTCGGCCCCGAGCTTGCCCCGATCACGTCGGAGTATCTCGACTACGACGAGGTCATGCACAAGTTCGACCTCATGATGGACTGGCTCGCAGGCCTCTACGTGAACATCCTGAACCTCATCCAGTACATGCATGACAAGTACTACTACGAGGCCGCAGAGATGGCACTGATCGACACCGATGTGCGCCGCACCTTCGCGACCGGCATCGCCGGCTTCAGCCATGTCGTGGACTCCCTTTCCGCCATCAAGTATGCAAAGGTGAAGACCGTCCGCGACGAGACCGGCCTCGTTGTCGACTACAAGGTCGAGGGCGACTTCCCGCGCTACGGCAACGACGACGACCGTGCCGACGACATTGCTGTGTGGCTGCTCAAGACCTTCATCACGAAGGTCAAGAAGCACCACACCTACAGGAACTCCGAGCCCACGACCTCGATCCTGACCATCACCTCGAACGTGGTCTACGGCAAGGCAACGGGTGCCCTGCCCGATGGCCGTCCCGCCTTCACTCCGTTCGCGCCGGGTGCCAACCCCTCCTACGGAGCCGAGAAGAATGGCCTTCTGGCTTCCCTCAACTCCGTGGCAAAGCTCCCGTACGAGTACGCCCTCGACGGCATCTCCAACACCCAGACGATCAACCCGTCTGCCCTGGGCACCGACCTCGACCAGCGCACCGGAAACCTCGTGAACGTGCTCGATGGCTACTTCGACCACGGCGCACATCACCTGAACGTGAACGTCTTCGGCGTCGAGAAGCTCAAAGACGCCATGGAGCACCCCGAGAAGCCGGAGTATGCAAACTTCACGATCCGCGTCTCGGGCTACGCCGTCAAGTTCATCGATCTGACCCGCGAGCAGCAGCTCGACGTTATCGCCCGCACCTGCCACGACCACATGTAATCACGCTGGTCCGACAGATATGCACAGAGGCAGCCACCGCTTCGGCAGTGGCTGCCTTTTTGTCTGCTGCGACCATTTTCCCTGGGCATGATGCGGGCAATGATCCATTGGCACCACGTGCGGCATGCTCAGCTGAAACAGGCAATCAATAAGATGCATCCCCATGTCATATCTGCTGATGGCACCGAAGTACTCAATTCCGACCTCACCCAGGAAGACAGCATCGGAAGGCTCTCGTGCATTTCGATCGGCCCGGAGAGCTTGCCTTCTTCAATGGATTTGCGCATGCACATGCTGTGCTTCTCAAAGACATGTGGTACCTGGTGGCATAGGCGGTGCCAAGCTTGTTCAATAGCGAAGGCCATCGCATCCTCTTCCGGCCGAACGAAAGAGTCGGATCCGCTCAGGTACATGTCCGCTGAAAAGCCAGGTCGTGGCAATGCCAGCATCTGGATCATGACGGGTGGAGGCTGCATCCTGGCAAACAGCCATAGCAGCATGGCGGAGCATGGCCTGTACAAGATCGTGGACATTGCCTCTGTCAGATCTTTCGTGATCTGCAGCAGCCAAAGAGGGCATTTCGGCGTCAATGATATCAGGCTCTGCTGCTGATACAGCTTTTCCCGAGCAGCATCTCCACGAGCCAGCGAAAACGTTATGCATCAAGCGGCCATTGTGCCATCTGACAGCCAGATAACCGGATGTAGAACACCAGAACATGCATCTACTGCAGCTTGGGCAGGCACTTGCCTGAAGAGCCCTCTTCTCCGTCCAGCCTGCCGGTATCGCATTTTTGATACTCTCC
>NZ_JBEVTM010000042.1:0-6368 GCF_040884255.1 Olsenella sp. AGMB03486 | reverse complement strand
ACGCGGCGCATTCAGGCACAGGAATTGAACACCGGATGTCCGGTTCCCGTGCCTGCAGCGTTCAATTCCTGGTGATATTACCGTTCACTTCTGCTTGACAAAACACACCTTCTCGTAGCGGCGGTCGACGATGTCGAAGAACATGTCGGTGCATGCCCTGTCGAACCTGCACCTCCCGATTTCGTCCACGATGAGGCACGAGGGCTTCACGAGCGCTGCGACCTCGTGCTGGGCAGACCCTCCGCTCTGCCGCCCTGGAGAGCCTGTCGCTGTCGCGCAGCTCGCTCGCCTTGAGGTAGTAGGTTCTGAGCCTCTTCACGCAGCAGGCGCGCCCATATGCCTGCGAGAGATCCAGGGGCCTCTGGGCGTTCCAGCAAGTCCTGCAGCTCCAGGGACGGGGTCCGGCACAAGCATGGACCTGAAGGCCCGGCATCGATGGCTGGCATCCTCTCGGACGCCTGGAAGCCGTCTGCAGAGGAAGGCGCAACGGATCCGAGGCCATTCCTGCAGGACTCGACGCACCTGCTGCATCTCGGATTGCAATGTTGCATTCTGAAATTCAACCGACCGTCATATCGTCTGCAATGAGATTCTTAGATAATCTCATGGAACAATGCGTCTTATGATAGGAATATGCTGCATAATTGCAGTTATTACGCAGCATGATGCAAATATTGCGAAAGCACCTACAATCTTCCAAGAAACTAGCGCATCACTAAATCCAGCGATGGCAGGCAAAATGAATACAGGATAGCAATGTAGGAGATATACGCCAAATGTATATTTAGAGAGTTCTGCTGCAATACGAGATACTCGCTTGCCCCAATGTATCTGCTTTACAAATATTAAGACCGCCGCGGCCTGTATGACAGCAGGTAAATTCTGATACCCCTTAAAAACTGTGGAGATACCTGTTTCGGGGTTACTCAACAATGCCGTACCAGAAAACTGAACTAGCCACGCAAGGACACCGGCAAGATATAATCCATGCCGTTGACGCGCCGTAAGCTCAATATGAGTGAGACGCCACCCCAACAAAGGGTAGACAGCATAGCCAAGAGCTGCCGATGGTACAAAATCATAGTTCCAAGCAATGCCTGCCATCGATGATAAAAGAGGAGCAAGGCTATTAAAAAGAAGTGCACAGAGAATGAGATAATCAAAACATTTTTCACGGGGCTTAAGACAAGCAAAAGCTGGAATCGAAAGATAGATGCCGAAGATGGCAGGAAAGAACCAATATGCGTGGACATAGGTTGGCGTAATAAAATTTGAGAGAATCGCACGGAACGAGACGCTGTAAGACGCTCCCATAAACCTGTTCGAGGCTAATGCATATAGTACAGAAATCATGCACCAAGCAATATAAGGTATAAGCGTCTTATTGATACGGCGGATGAAGTACTCCTTCGTTGTCATTCTCTCATGATAGTCCATTAATGTAATGCCGGATATCATAAAAAAATAGGCACCGGCCAATAGAAAGCTGTCTCAATGAAGTTCGAAAACATCCAGTTGGGACTCGATGGACCATGCCAGAAACTGCCGTTGGTGTGCAGCAAGACTACCGCAAACGCAGATATTACATTGAGAATATCAATGTATCCAATACGAGTGCGCATGTTCATGTTGAAAACCTGTTCTCCCGTCATTCAGACGCCGTCGATAACTATGTAGTGGCCATCGGGAACCCAAGCGTTCGGCCGGATGGCATTGCTGGAGCCGAGATAGGAGTTTCATATCCAGCGGTCATGGGAGACCGAGAGACAATACCAGAAATCATCTATCCGCTGTCAACTTGTTGCTATGAATCCCACCTGGAGGGCAGAGCCAGATGCGTCTGTCGCTCAGCCAGTTGGTCTGCATTCAGCGGGAGACATCGAAGTGGCACCAGTCGTCATCTATATGCTTCAAGCAGCTCGCTGGATAGGTGCAGTGGACATTTCGGTACTACCATCCACTTCCGCTCTGAATCCACTGGCTCTGCGTCTCCACAGAAGCTGGATGGGCCACGATGCTGGCGATGTACCCTGCTGGATTGAAAGCTGTTGCTGGGAGACGCCGGTATGAGGATGGCTATCCGGGCCGGGGCGAGCTCCTGCTTCAGTTCGAAGTGCTACATGCATAGATCAATGGACTTCCTCTTTCCCTTGCAGATAACTTGATTCAGACTGAATTTAGCTTATGCTACCACTTGTTTGTTGCACAACATTTCTCAGCCTCCGGAGCGTGTTATCGAACAACCCGCCTTTAGCTTGCAACGCCATGACTCTTCAGGGTCTGGGATATGGTCCAGAGCCGCGTAAGCCAACTCTGAACTGGCTTTTTCTTGGAGGCCTTAGCCTGTGCCGCGCGGAACGCGCGGCATGAAAATCCACCCGCTGTGCGGGCGGAAGGCAACTATGCCATGCAGCGAAACTCCTCCCTCCCCAGGATGGCGATTGCTCGGGTCGCCGGCCGCGAGAGGAAGGAGAACACCATGGCACAGAAGGCGAACAGCCTTGCGCACACGAAATGGATGTGCAAGTACCGCATCGTGTTCTGACCAAAGCATGGGAGAAAGGCCATCTGCAACCAATACCGGAAGGACCTGGGGGAGATCCTCAGGAACCTCTGCCAATGGAAGGGGGTCGAGATAATAGAGGGGCACCTGATGCCAGACCACGTGCACATGCTGGTGAGCATCCCGCCCAAGATCAGCGTATCGAGCTTTATGGGATACCTGAAGGGGAAGAGCTCTCTCCTCATGTTCGACAAGCATGCCAACCTGAAATACAAGTTCGGGAACAGGAAGTTCTGGGCGGAAGGCTACTACGTGTCCACTGTCGGCCTGAACGAGGCCACGATCGCGAAGTACATCCGGGAGCAGGAAGCCGCGGACATCGCCCTCGACAAGCTCAGCGCCAGGGAGTACGAGGACTAGACAGCAAAGAAGACATCTATCCCTCTTCCGCCTCCCATATGAGTAAGAATGACAGACAAGAATTATGCGTTCATGCATTCCAAGGATGTGGGGGAACGTGCCGTCGGGCAATCGCTCAGAAAGGCAAGAATAAACGCTGGACTGAACAGGCCGAGCTCGTTAATGCCTTCAGGGCATCTCCGTCCGTAGTGGGCGGATTCGAAAACAGCGAGTATTAGTCCGTACCGGCACTGCGGCTGCCGTGATTCGGCACCAGCCGTCCTCTAGCCGATTATTGCGCTCCGGCACCGCCTGCTGAAAGCAGGCAGCTGTCCTTGCGTGCGGCTGATAGTTTCCTCCTGCCATGTCCCGACGAGACGAAGGAGGAAAGCATGGCAAGGAAGATCAAGGCCAGGCTGATACTGCAGCAGCTGGCCGCAGGGACATCCCGCAACGCGATCGCAAGGTCGCTCGGGGTGTCGAAGCACAGCATCCAGGCTGTCGCCGAGGCGGCAGAGAGGGAGAGGATCTCCTAGCAGGATGCAGAAGGCATGGACGAGGGCGAGCCCTGTTCGAGGCTCTTCCCGGAGAAGGCGGACGGGACCGAATGCGTCTATCACGACCCCGACTGGGGTGCGGTCCACAGGGAGCTCAGGAAGACCGGCGTGACGCTCAGGCTGCTGCACGGCAAGTATGCAGACGCCCTGAAAGCCGAAGGCAAGCCATCGATGTCCCATGACCGGTTCCAGCCTGTGCAAATACTCAAACGGAAGGTGTGGGGGAGCCGGACGTTCGCGGAGAGGCATTCCGCCTGGGTGCTCGAAGTTATGCAGATAGATGTTGAAAAGCCCAAAAGCGACTCTTGGCATTTATGTGAGCATCGATCTTGTCTGAGATATTTCGTATCTATGAAGTGCAGAGGGGCCTCATTGGAGAGCACCTCTGCTATCGGTATGCATCTTAGCTTAAGAGACGATTTGAGAATCAATCCCTCAATACTGGCCAAAGTCTAGAACAGCTGGATGGTGATTCTTTCTGTCCTCTTTTGGCGGGAGCTCCATATAGTTGCCGTAGCCTCGGGTCAGAACAACATCATATTTATTGGGGACAAATATGGTTGCATCCTCGAAGGGAACTTCAAGGAGTGGAAGCAGCTCATCTCTGCTCATCTCCCATTTCTCTGGGAAGCGATCGGTAAAGTCCACCAAGATGTCTGATGGCAGGTCGTTGTATTTCGTTGCATTCTCTTCCCATTTGCGGCAAATCCAGCTCTGCGGCACATGGAAGAGAACGAGCAATCCATGGGCAAGTCCGCACAGGGCCAGCACCGCCTTCTCCTTCGGGCCATTGAAGCTAATGTATGGCGTAGCGGTGCCTCGCAGGAAGGTGAGCCTGCCCCAGAGCCAGGAACTCCGGCACTGTTTGCGGAAGAGACCATCGTCTTCAACACGGTTGTCGAAGGCAAAAATGTCGATACGGATAGGATACTGATAATGGCAGCGCTTGAAAGTGTCAGGCACCATGAGAGTGTCTTTGAGTGCCAAGATGGAGATGTTGGCTGGATAGTCGGGATTCGTCTTATAGTTTACGAGTTCATACTCGTCTCCCAGAAGTTTTGGTGCTTCCTTAAGCAGGAGCTCATAGTCGCTACGCAGCAGTCCGACGTCCACGTCGTCGTCCCATGGTATAAAACCATGATGGCGGATTGCGCCGATTGCTGTTCCGCCATAGGCAAAGAACTGTATGCCAAGCTCATCACAGACTCGTTTAAGTTCCTTGATGAGCTTGAGGAGAAGGCTCTGCACATGCTTGAGTTCTTCAGGATCGGAATAATCTACGAACTTCACGGCCGTGTTCACGCTTTCTGACGATTTAGGTAAGATACAGCTATCTGCCGAATCTTTCAAAAAACTTTACTCTTATCATACATGCTCCTGTAATTCTGAATATGGGATTGAAACCATTTCTCGATGAGACCAGAATTCTAGGAGCCGGTCTATAAATAGTTGGCTGCATAATGCCTTCAGCTGTCGTGGTTTCGCAAGCCTAAAAGGCCATCCGCTTTGTGGATGAGAACATGCGCTGAATAGCTCAAGAGAGGTGTGCAGATGGATAGCGCGGAATCGCAGCAGCTCAAGAAGAACTATTTCTGGAATACGCTGGGAAGTCTCATGACTTCCCTTTCAAGCGCCCTGCTTCTCATAGTTGTGACGCGCACGCTTGGTGCTGAGCTTGGCGGCATCTTCTCGCTGGCCTTTGCGGTAGGGCAGCAGTACCAGATTCTTGGAGCATTCGAGATGCGGCCTTATCAGGCCACAGATATCAAAGGTCGGTTCAGGTTTGGGACCTACTTTGGGTCGCGCTGCATCACGTGCCTTGCCATGCTTCTTGCAATTTGCTGCTATGCGCTTTGGACCTATGGTTTTTCCTATGAGGCTGGCCTGGCATTCTCTGTGGCGGGGCTCAGATTCTTCGATGCAGCAGAAGATGTTTTCCATGGTATGTTCCAGCAGAAAGGTCGACTCGATATAGCAGGACGGGCCCTGTTCTTGCGGTCGCTCATATCGACAGTAGTATTTACGGCTGCTCTCGTTATCACCGAGAACCTCATGGCTACCTGCATCATTACTGCTGTCGTCTCGCTTGTCGCCCTTATCTGGCTCAATATTCCAGCAGCGCGGAACTTCGGCAGTATCCGGCCGTCTTTCGATCTGAAGCCTCTGGGGCTTCTCTTCGCGGCCTGCCTTCCACTCTTTCTTGGATCGTTTCTGCAGAGCGATCTCATCAATGTGCCCCGTTACGGAATTGCGGGGACGCTTAGCAATACCGACCAGACCATTTACGCCATCATCTACATGCCGGCGCTTGTCATTAATCTCTTGGTTGGCTTTGTCTTCAAGCCGCTTCTGACATCGCTTGCTGAGATGCTTGAACTTCGCAAGCTGGATGATTTCCTGCACCTCCTTCTGAAGTGTGTTGGAATCATTGCTGGCGTATCGGTGCTCGGCGAGATAGCGGCTTATTTCATAGGAATCCCGATACTGTCCCTGCTTTATGGTGTGAATCTCGATGCGTATCTCCCGGCGCTTCTGATCATCATCCTCGGGGGAGCATTCAATGCCTTGAGCGTCATCCTCTATTATTCGCTGGTTACGATGCGTTCGCAGATACTGGTCGTAATCTGCTACTTGGGGGCAGATTTGCTTGCCCATGGTATATCGGGCTGGTTGATAGCCTCATATCAGCTGATGGGCGCAGTCTTCACTTACGACCTTTCAATGGCTCTCCTCTGCGTACTGTTCCTTATTGCGTTTTTCTACAGCTTCAAAAGACAGAAGTAGCGTCTTTCCCATTGGAGAATCGTTGGCTCCACATGCTATAGGGAGATATGGATTCAGACAGATTTCATTTTGTATACCAGTAATCCAAAGGAAGCTGAGAGAAGGCTGCAAGCGGAGTAAAGTGG
>NZ_JBEVTM010000041.1:0-6659 GCF_040884255.1 Olsenella sp. AGMB03486 | reverse complement strand
TCGTGATATTGAAATCTCTGCTCATGCAATCACGCTACCAAGGCACATCGTTCGTGTTGTTGCGCGGGCCCGAGTTCTCGGAGAGCGTCTGGCGCGTGCGCGTCACCGTGCTCGTGAGCGACTTCAGGTTGTCCTCGAGGTGTGCAAGCACCGTGTCGGCATACTCTTCCGCGTTGTAGCGGGTATCGCGCTCATACTGGGCAGCCTGGTCGCGGATGGAGTCAGCCTGCTGCTGGGCGATCCTCACGACCTCCTGGTCGCCTGCCAGGATCATGGCCTGCTGCTGGGCATCGGCGATGATGGAATCCGCCTGCTGCTGCGCACGCTGGATGGTCTCCTGCTGCTCCTTGACGATGCGGCGTGCCTCCTGGAACTCCGTCGGGAAGACACGGCGGATATCGTCGATGATCTCGTAGATGTCGTTCGCATCCACGATCTTGCGGCCGCCACCACCGGTAAGGGGAGTCTTCGCCTCGGTGACAAGCTGCTCAAGCTCATCGAGCAGGCTTTCGGTTTCCTCACCTGGCTGCATTCTCGGCTCCTTTCAGGGCACACAAGGGGCAACATGCCCCTTCTGGCATCACTTCATATTCCATACCAGAATACCGCTTCATGCGGCCTTCGTGCATCAGCGTGCCTGTGCAAAATGCTCTTTCAAGGCACAGGAGACGCTCGGCGGCACGAGCAGATTCACATCCGAACCAAATGAGGCAAGCTCGCGCACGATCGAAGACGACACATAGCCATATTCCGGACTCGACATGACAAATATACTTTCTATATCCGGAGCAAGGCGCGAATTCAAGCTTGCCTGCTGCAATTCATATTCAAAATCCGTAATCGCGCGCAGGCCCTTGACAACGCCGCCAGCCCCTACCTCATGGCAGAAGTCGACAAGCAGGCCCGTGAGCGGCTTCACATCGACGCCTTCTGTCACGTTGGCCTCTTCGAGCGCCTGCTTCACGAGGTCGACACGCTCCTGGAGCGTGAACATCGTGCCATTGCCGTGCTTGCCGCGGGAGAGCGCGACACCGACCGTGACCCTTGGGCAGATCTTGAGCGCGCGCGAGATCACGTCGATATGGCCATACGTCACCGGATCGAACGTGCCCGGCACGACGAGGTGCGTGATGGTGGATGATGCAGCCATTCATGACTCCTTTATCTTCCAGAGCTCCACGGCAGTGGAGCCATAGCGTTTGGACTTCAAGAGCTCTGCTCCTGCAAGCGGAAGCGCATCTCCCGTGGCAGAGCGCTCATAGAGCACAAGGCATCCTTCCTTGAGCATCCCCTGCTTCCTGGCTTGATCGACAAGGGCCGCCACCTCTTCTGCCGGCATCTTGTAGGGAGGATCGAGGAAGACCGCATCGAAAGGAGCGCCCGGAAGAGAGCCCCGGGCAATCGCTGTGGCCGTGGCAGAGGAGATGACATGGGCCTGCTCGCGTCCTGCCCCGACAGCAGCAAGATTTCGCTTGATGCGGGCTGCTGCCTTCCTGTCCTGGTCGATGAAGGTCGCTTCCTCCATGCCGCGGGAGAGCATCTCGATCCCGAAGGCACCAGAGCCGCCGAAGGCATCGAGCACATGCCTGCCCGAGAGGTCGAGCCCGAAGGCGCTCTCCATCATGGAAGCCAGGGCTTCCCTCACCCTATCCGTCGTCGGGCGTGTGACAGAGCGTCCCTGAGGCGCTTCGAGGGGATGCCCCTTCCATATGCCGCCGACCACTCTCACGCCCGTTCTACCTCCTCGAAATAGGCACCGAAGCGTGCCCTCATCTCCTGTGCCAGAAGCACATGCTCAGGCTCTTCCAGTGCCGGGTCTTCCTCTGCCACATTGCGCGCATCCACGTAAGCATACTGCACAAGATCGGTATCCTCGGCCAGGTCTGCGACGCGAAGCGCCACGCCTCCCGACTGCCTATAGCCCAGAAGCTCGCCTTCATGCCTGAGCGAGAGGTCGAGCTCTGCAAGCTCGAAGCCATCCGAGCTCTTCTCGAGCGCAGAGAGGCGCTTTCTTGCAGGAGAGCCTTTCCTGGCTGCCGCAACGAGGAACACCTGCCCCGAGATCTTGCCTCTGCCGACACGGCCTCTCAGCTGATGGAGCGTGGCCAACCCAAAGCGGTCTGCATCGAAGACGATCATGACGGTGGCATTCGGGACGTCGACACCGACCTCGATGACGGTCGTCGAGACGAGCACATCGATCTCGCCTGCTGCAAAGCGCCCCATCACCTCATCCTTGTCCTGGGCAGACATGCGTCCATGGAGAAGGGCGACGCGCATGCCGGGAAAGACATCGCGGGAAAGCCGCTCTGCCGTCACGGTTGCCGCATGGAGCTCCTTCGGCTTTGCCTTCATCGCATCAGGCACGTCGTCGAGCTCGTCTCCCGTGTCCTTCGCATCGACCAGCGGGCATACGACATAGGCCTGCTGCCCTTTTGCCACAGCCTCTCGTATGGCCCCATAGGCAAGATCGGCATTCTCAGGCGCGAGCACCTTTGTCGCTATCCCTGCACCCTTGACAGGGCGCTTCCTGATCCTCGAGACAGAGAGGTCGCCGTAGACAGAAAGCGCAAGCGTCCTCGGAATCGGCGTTGCTGTCATGGTCAGAAGGTCTGCACCTGCACCCTTGTTGCGAAGAAGCGCCCTCTGCCCCACGCCGAAGCGGTGCTGCTCGTCGATCACGGCAAGCGAGAGATGGGAGAAATTGACATCTTCGGAGAGTATCGCCGTCGTGCCGAAGACGGCCGTGATGGCTCCCGACTGGATGCCTTCCGTTGCTGTCCTGCGCTCAGCTTCGGGCGTGGCACCGGTTATGAGTGCCCACCTGATGCCTGCTTCATCGAGCACCGGACCCATCTTCTCTGCATACTGGCGCGCCAGCACCGAGGTCGGTGCCATGACAGCAGCCTGGGTGCCAGTATCGGCGACAGCGCCGATCGCCACGGCGGCAACCGCCGTCTTGCCGGTGCCGACATCTCCCAGAAGGAGACGGTTCATCAGGTGAGGAGAGGCCATGTCGGAGAAGATCTCGGATACGGCAGCATCCTGCTCATCGGTAAGGGCAAAGGGAAGCGCCGCGCGGACTGCTGCCGCACGAGGTCCGTCCACGATATGCTGCACGGGAGCAAGCCCCTCGGACTCGAGCCGCGTGCGTGTCAGGAGCGCAAGCTGCAGGAGCAGGAGCTCGTCGTAGGCAAGCCTCCTTCTTCCGCGCTCTGCTGCTGCCATGCTATGCGGGAACTGGACCTGCCATATGGCTCTGGCCTCGCTCATGAGCCCATGGAGCGCCACAAGGGAGGCCGGCATGAAGTCAGAGACATCGCCCAAGTCTGCCACGGCGGAGCTCTCGATACGCCTCATCCAGGCCTGCGTGATGCCTTCTCCCACGGCATGTACCGGAAGTATCCGGGCAGAAGCGCCTGCCTGGTCCTTTGGTCCCAGATTCTCGAAGAAGGGGCTCTTCATCTCCTTGAAGCCATAGCTGAAGGAGATCTTGCCCTGAAGGACAAGCACATCGCCCTCGTGGATCTGGTCTGCTATCCAGGGCTGCTTGAAGAACGACACGACAAGCACCCCTGTATCGTCGAGGACGGAGACCTCGACGATCTTCATGCGGGGACGTGGCTGCTTGACCTTCACCTTGTCAGCAACGCCTCTGACCGTCGCCTGCGTGCCGACATCGGCAAGGGCGATCGGTGTCACACAGGTGAGGTCGATATAGTGGCGGGGCAGGTCCAGGAAGAGGTCCTGGACGGTATGTATCCCGAGACGCTCGAGCGCCTCCTGGCGTGTGCCCGATACATAGCGGAGCCGTCCGATACCATCGGAGAGGGCACTCGTGCGCAGAAGGCGCTCCGATGCTGCTCCGATGCTCGGACGGCTCATGGAATCATTCGCTGCCAAGGGCTACTCGATGGAGAACACCACCGGATAGAGCGGCTGCTCGCCACGGTGGGAATCGATCTCGAGGTCAGGCTGTGCCTCCTCGATGGCAGAGATGAGCTTCTCGAAGTCCTCGTCGGACATGTCCTTGCCGGCCAGAATCGTGAGGGTATCGCCCTCCTCGTCTTCCTGCATCTTGTTGATGAGGCGGACGCAGACATCCTGGACATCCTTGCCGACGACGACAATCTCGCCGCCCTCGATGCCCATAACGTCGTTCGCATGAATCGGTGTGCCGTCAGCGGCTGCGGAGTCGCGCACGGCCGTTGTGACCTCGCCGTCGCGGATAGCGGCGATAGCATCGGTCATCTCTTCGGCGTTCTCTTCTGCGGAGAGGCCCGTGTCGACCGCGAACATCGCAGCGAAGGCCTGAAGGACGGTCTTCGTCGGGACAACCGTCACCTTGGCCGTATCGCAGGCATTGGCGGCAGCCTCTGCTGCCATGCGGATGTTGCCATTGTCCGGAAGGACGATAACGTTCTTCGCATTGACCTCTTCGATGGCAGCAAGGATATCTGCCGTCGAGGGGTTCATCGTCTGTCCGCCAAAGACCACGACATCGACGCCGAGGGACTTCAGGATATCTGCCTCGCCGGAGCCAGCTGCGACTGCGACAAAGCCGAGCTCCTTGCGCTCAGGCTTGGCTGCTGCCTTCTTGTCAGCTGCAATCTTCTCCGTTCGCTCATGCGCCTCGAGGTCCATGTTGTGGATGAAGACCTTGAAGATCTGGCCAAGCTCAAGCATGTGGCCGAGGACCTGGTCAGGACGGTTCGAATGGACATGAATCTTGTAGTCGGGGTTCGTGCCGACCAGAAGCTCGCAGTCGCCCATGGAAGAGAGGAACTTGAGCGTGCCTTCCTCGTCGAAGTCGGGGCTGTCTGCCTTGAAGAGGAACTCGGTGCAGTAGCGGTACTGCGAGCCCTCCCAGTCATCATTGAGCTCGATGTCCACGACATCCGAGACATGGGACTTCGCGTCATCCGTGCTCTCGACGGTCGTCTTGAAATCGGAGACCTGGCCTTCCTTGCCTTTGAGCGCATTCACGAAGCCCTCGATGAAGGTGGCAAGGCCGAAGGCGCCCGAGTCGACGACGCCGTTCTCCTTGAGCACCGGCAGAAGCTCCGGGGTGCGGGCAACGGACTCGTAGGCCTCGACGACGATTGCGTCGAGCGTCTCGTCCGGGCTCATGCGCTTGAGCTCGCAGGAGTCTGCCTTTGCAGAGACATCCTTGAGGACGGTCAGGATCGTGCCCTCGACCGGCTTGCGGACTGCCTTGAAGGCGACCTTCACGCCGCGGCGCAGGGCATGGGCGATATCGGACGTCGTCGCCGTCTCGCCCTTTGCATCGCAGAGGCCTTCAGCGATGCCACGCAGGATCTGGCTCGTGATGACGCCCGAGTTGCCACGGGCGCCCATGAGGGAACCATGGGTGATGGCCTTGGCAATCTCTTCCATCGAGGCATCCCTCGGGAGTGCCTCGACCTCCTTCACGACCGTGTTCAGCGTGAGGGACATGTTCGTGCCGGTATCTCCGTCAGGTACCGGGAACACATTCAGCTTGTTGATCTCCTCTGCCTTGTCTGCCAGCACCTTGGCGGCAACAGGGAAGCATGTGCGTACTGCGGTGGAAATCATTCTTGAACCCCTTGGTTCTCTTCTGCTCTTCCGATGGGCCAGGCTGCTTGTCAGTGGACGCGCATGCCTTCGACGTGGATGCGCACGTCCACATTGTCCAGCTCGGCAATCTGCTTGAGCAGGAACTTGACGCCGCTTGCAAGGTTCTGGGTGACCGAAGCGATATTCACGCCCTGCTCGACCACGACATGGAGATCGATAGCGACATGGCCATCCTCATGGGACACGCCGATGCCACGGCGCAGGCGTGCAGTCGGAAGGAGCCGGATGACCCCATCCTCTTTTCCGATCTCTGCCATTCCCACGATGCCATAGCACTCCATCGCGGCATAGCCGGCAAGGTCGGCGATGCAGTCGTTCGAAACCCTCAGGCCTCCTGGAACAGGCTTTGCCATATCTATCTCCTCTCACGTGCCCCGCGCGGGACACGGGCCAAAGACAAATCAAGCTGAGTATACTCCAAGCACGCAGAGTCGCCCTCGATGCTTGGGTCTTGCCATACTCTCCATGGTATATGGTCTCCTTGTGAACCCCAAGAGCAACTCCGCCAATGTCAGGGCATCTTTTTATGGACGAGCTGGCATTTTTCTGCTGGGGAGCTACAATACATCTCTGCAAGCAAACGAGTTGCCCCCATGGTCCGCCCTGCTCCGCTGCACCTCCGGGTTTCTCCATAAATGTCCCAAGAACTCGCGATGAAGCTTGCGGGCTTAATAGCCTGTGGTATATTTAGAAAGCTATGCCAATCCGGGCGCACCTGCGCCGCCCATGGGAGGTCAAAGAAATGTCTAAGGTCTGTGAGATCTGCGGTAAGCACGCTGTAGCTGGGCGTTCCATCAGCCACTCGCACCGTACCGTCAACCGTAAGTTCAAGCCGAACATCCAGCACGTCACCGTCGTCGTCGACGGCCGCAAGCAGAAGATGAATGTCTGCACTGGCTGCCTGAAGTCCGGCAAGGTTGCCCGTTCGTAGGCTGCGCACACACTGCATGCTTGAGAGGAGCCGAGGCCACGTGCCTCGGCTCCTTTTCTGTAGCGGCTCTGTCTGATCATGGCAGGCGGAAAGCAGTGCCTCCGCTCCC
>NZ_JBEVTM010000040.1:0-6718 GCF_040884255.1 Olsenella sp. AGMB03486 | reverse complement strand
ATTTGTTTCATAAAGCGTGTTTCCGCTGCTCTTCACCTTACGCACGATGCTCTCGAGCTCATTCGCAGAAAGATCCTTGTAGCGCGAGCGAAGGTACCCCTTCAAGTCATTCTCGAGAACGACGTCTTCCGGCGCCCTATGAAGCTCGCTTCCGGACTGGTACTCGTAGCCCATCTTCTGGTCTGCCATGAAATCCATGGCAATGGCCTCGAGATCAGACTCGTAGAACTTCGCGTAGTAGTAATTGAATTGGCCCATAGCCATTTCCTTCTCATGGCTGGAGGCTTACTCCTCCAGCAACCCCTTCAGATAATTCCTGTATTCCTCAACCAGGCTCTTCGGCCCGGCAATAGTTACCGTCTTTCCCATGCCGGCGATCCAGCCGAAGAACTGCTCGCTCTTCCTGATCCGGACATGGGCCTTGGCGGACGCGTCGTCGATCCTGGAGATCTCCGCCGCGTCTCCGAAGCGGTCCATGACGATCTCGACCTTGTCGGCCCTCACGTTGAGGGTCGCCATAACTTCCTCGCCGCCGAACCTGCCGAAGTACTCGTACTTCCCCTCATCGTAGACATGATGGGCTATCTCGTCGTTTCGGGAGGCCTTACTATCGGACACCCTCACCTTGCCCATTCGATCGAGGCGGTACTCGACCATGTTGCCGTGATCGTCATCCCAGGCGGTCAGGTAGTAGAACCCATCCGCATAGGCGACCTCAACGGGCGTCACGATGTGCGGCCTGCCGTCTCGGGTCGCGTAGCGCTCCCCGTCGACGTCGCGGCGGTAGTAGGTGAACTCCACCTTCCTGCGAAGCCTCAGGGCCTCGTGGATGGCGTCCACGTTCGCGAACACGCTCTGGCTCTTCGTCTTGATCCTGCCGGGGACGTGGATCCTGCGCTCCAGGAGCGCCCTCTGGTGGTCGCTGGCGAGCAGCTTGATGTTGGTCACCAGCGCGTTGCACTGCCGCTTCGTCAGTGCCTTGCTCGATTGCACCGCGTCAACCATGAGCATGAGCTCGTCGAGCTCGAAGTCCCGCCGGACTATGGCGTACTCCACCGGGTTCCTCTGGTAGGTCTGGATGTCGCAGCCGAACTCCAGAAGCACCTCGATGTCGCGGTAGACGCTCTTGCGCTCGGCCTTGATGCCGAACTGCTCCAGTCTCTCGATGATCTGCCTCATCGACAGGCCGTGCTCCGCATCGGTCTCCTCCTCGAGGATCTGCTTGACGTAGAGGGTCTTCAGCTTGGCCTTGTTGTTGTACGTCAAGGGAGCCTCACCGCCTCTGGTCTTGGGATTTGTCCGACAAATATATCCTCGTATTCTATCGCAGAACGCGGCTACCGAATAGATGGGTGTCCCATAGTGTCGCCTCTTGGCACCCAGCGGCCAGGGCCTCCCGAGTGGCGATTCCGCCCGCGCATCTTCCACGCACCCTCCGCCTGCCATCCCGCCCTGGCTTTCCTTGACCACGCACGCTCGCACGGAACCGAAGGGGCTACAAGGGCCGCGATACTTTTCCGATTTCTTTCGGCGGTGGGAGGGAGGTTTGGATCCCACCGAAACAAACCGCTGCGCTTCGGAAAACTAGCGGCATGGAGATGAATAGTCCAATCCAAGCCTTCGCTTCCTCCCTTTCCGCTCCCCACGGACCCGCGCGCTCTCCGTGTCACAAGGCAAGCCACAGGGGCGAGCCGAAAAGACTAGGAGGTCACGTTATGAACAATCTGCACGAGAAGGCAATCGCCGCTTCCGAGAGGTTCCTGGAGCGCAGGGGCTACGAAGTCCTCTCCACCAGCTGGGAGGCACCCGACGGCTTCGGCACCATCGACGTCGTCGCGATGGACGAGGACACCATCGTCTTCGTCACCGTCGAGGCCAAAAACGCCACCGACGGCTTCCCCGAGGAGGACAACGACCGCGTCAAGCGCGAGGCCCTCGCAGCCAAGTGGCTCGCGGAGAACGCCGACCGCGGGGATGTCTCGATCCGATTCGATGCAATCTCGATGATGGTCGTGAGCGAGGACCGAGCCCTCCTGCGCCATCACATCAACCAGCTTTCCACGATGGAGTCCGACGAGGAGTAGCGACCTCCACTCCTCCGAGGAGTAGGCCGGGCGCCCGCAGGGGCGCCCGGCTTTCGCTTGCTCGCACGACGAGCCCATGCCCATGGATCTCCGCGGTTCACCTTTCCCTCTTGCATCGTACGTTATAGTACGTTTTGTGTTATGATGTGTTTGTCGGACAAAAACGTACGATTCCGACGAAATGAGATTTCGGTGGCGCGGGACTTCCACATCGCCCGCGACACCGATGCAAGAAGGAAAGGGATTTCCATGCGCACGATTGCCATATCCAACTACAAGGGAGGCGTCGGCAAGACCACCACGGCGGTGAACCTGGCCAGCATCTACGCCTCCCAGGGCAAGAGGGTCCTGCTGATCGACCTCGACCCCCAGGCCTCCGCCACGGACTTCTTCGGCCTCTACGAGAGGGCGGCCGCCGAGGACCGCACCTCCATCGAGCTCCTCTACGGAGGACGACCCGTCTCCGAGCTCGCCTACGAGACCGACACCGAGGGGCTCTCCGTGATCCCCTCCACCATCGAGCTGGTGGACCAAAACGAGCTGCTCCTGCGCGAGCAGAGGCTCAAGTTCGCCCTGGACGACGCCTCCGAGGACTACGACGTCTGCCTCATCGACTGCTCCCCGGTCATGAAGCGCCTCGCCTTCAACGCCTACCTCGCCGCTGCCGACAATGGCCTGGTGGTGATTCCCGTGAAGCTTGACTCCACCGTCATGCGCGGCACCGCCCTCACGGTGGAGGCGACCAAGTCGATTGCGGAGGCGCTTAGGATGCCGACGCCGAAGTACCGCATCCTGCGCACCTGCGTCCCAGGACGCATGACCAACGCCGAGTCCACCGGCGCGCAGGTGCTGGACAACTTCTTCCCGCAGTCCCAGTTCGAGACCGTCATCCATGCCAGCTCCAAGGTCTGCGAAGGCAGCTGGCAGTGGAAGCCCGTGACGGCCTTCGAACCCGGCAGCAGGCCGGCGCTCGACTACGCGGCGCTCGCCGAGGAGATCTCCCATGAGCTCGCCTAGGGACGTGGCCGCAGGCTTCTCCATCACGGGTCTTCTGGACCAGTCCTCGAAGACCAGGGAGCGCTACCCCGTCGTAGAGATCGACGTTCGAACCATCGCCGACCACCCCGCTAACGTGACCTACTCCATGGACCGCGAGAGCATCCGCAAGCTCGCCCTCTCCATCGCCGAGAACGGCCTGACGGACATCCCGCTGGTGAGGAAGATGGGCGACGGGTCATGGCAGATGATCTCGGGCCACAGGCGCAAGGCGGCATACGAGCTCCTCTCCAGGGAGGATCCCTCCTACGAGAAGATGCCCTGCCGCATCATCGAGGGGATCAGCGACGAGCAGTCCGTGACGCTGCTGCACACGGCGAACTACTTCGTCAGGGCGCTGACCGTTTCCGAGAGGGCCGCCGCGACGAGCGCCCTCGGCATGGAGGTCAGGGCCCTGCGCCAAAGCGACAAGTCCCTCACGGGCATGCGCACCGAGGAAGTCAAGGCGAGGATCATCGAGCAGCAGACGGGCCGCAAGGTTTCCGGTAAGACCATCCAGCGCGAGGAGCGCATGGCCCGAAGGATCGCCGAGGACCTCTCCCCGGAATGGGCTGCGGAGGCAGACAGCGGCAACCTCACTGCCGCCGCAGTGGAGGCGCTGAGCAGCCTTCCGAAGCCCGACCAGTCGGACCTCTACGAGCGCAAGGGCCGCGGTCTCGTCAGCAAGAAGCAGCTGTCCGACTACGTGGTCGAGTACGCCGGTGCGAAGCACGTTGCCGACCCGAGGCTCGCGAAGGCCAAGCGCCAGATCGCCGCGTGGCTCGACGAGCCGCACCGCAACGTCACCGACCACGACCTGCGGGCCCTCCGCGAGATTGCGGAGATGACGGCCCGCTTCATGAAGAGATGACCTTTCATGCCAGCCTGGTCCCGTAAGGGGCTCAGGCGGCAAATCCAGCAAGTAGCCCATGGGCGTCAGACAGAAATCTGACAGCCCAAGGCATTTGTTCCGGGCACGTTCGAGCAGCTTTGTCGCGAGCTATGCGAGGGCTCGCTCCGGAGTACGCCCGGAATAGCAGGCGGCCGCGGCGAAAAGAAAAGCGGCTCGCCTGGCGGGGGATCCCCCGCGCCCCTGCTTTAGACAAACCACGACCGCGCGATGCGCGGAGAGCATAGGAGCAAACCATGGCAAAGAAGACCAACAAGGAACAGCGGCTCACCTTCCGCATGGCCCAGGAAGACTACGAGAAGCTGGAGAGGCGCTGCGAGGATGCGGGGCTGACCAAGTCCGAGTATCTCCGATACCTCGTGCGAATCCCCCTGGCCACCGAGGAGAACCCCGAGGCGGAGCATGCGATTCTCGTGGACCGAAAGGCGATGAACGCTATGTCGAGGGAGCTGACCAAATGGGGGTACCACTACAACCAGGCGGTCCATGCGATGAACTCCATCAACTACTACGTCGCGCGCGGCACCATCGACCGAGAGTTCATCGGCACCAAGGCGGAGGAGATCGAGGTGGAGCTCGTCACCGTGAACCGCAACGCTGAGCGCCTCGCCTACGAGCTCGGCCAGATGCAGAGCCTTGTTTTGGTGGCTGACAAGTAATGCCAATTCTGAAACCGATATCGGGGCATGGCTCAACCGTCGGAATCAGGCGGTATCTGGAGAAGAAGAACCGCGCGTTAGCAAGGGACTTCTTCAATCTCTCGTGGGACGAACGTAAAGACATCGACACTCCCGAGGACAAGAAAGAGTTTGTGCTCTGGGATGTCGAGATGGATGCGACAAGGGCCGAGTTTGGACATGACGAACCTTGGCATGGAATGAGGGCCAGAACCTTCAAGCACTTCGTCCTCTCCCCGGACCCAGATGACGCCATCGGCCTTGCAGAGCTGCGGGAGCTTTCAAGCGCTTGGGCCCTCAGGTTCTTCCCCGACAACCAGATCGCCATCGTCTACCACGACGACAACGCTCGCGGCATCCCCCATGCCCACATCGTCGTCAATAGCACCAACCTCCTAACTGGCAACAGAATGCACACCGAGCACCCCGAGGACCTTAACCGGGCGCTGCAGGACATGGCGCGGGAGCGAGGACTTTCGGGCCTGTCGAACCAGAGAAAGCCATCTGAGGGCAAGGCTGACGCGGCCGAGAAGAACAAGGTTAACGCGCCCAGGACACGGAGAAACGTCTATCTGGGACGGCAGGAGAGGGAGATCGCCAAGGCGGGCGGATACACCTGGGTCGGCGATATCAGGGCGCGCGTAGCCCTTGCGAAGACCATGGCCACCAACGAGGCGGAGTTCTTCGCGATCCTGGACGCCTTGGACGTTCATGTGGCCGACAACTCCTCGAAGGCGCGCCGAGACGACTGGATCTTCTCGCTTGCGGACTGGCCTTCGAAGAAGGTCTCCGGAGAGCGGCTCGGCTACACCTACGGCAAGCAGATGCTGCAGCGGCGATTCGATAGGAGCGGGGCATACAGACCCACCGAGAAATCAATCGACGAGATCAGGAAGCGCGCCGAAAGCGCGATCGAGCTGAACGACCTGGAGGACCTTTCAAAGCTCTCCGCTGCGCTGGAGACTTGCGCGAAGTTCGATGTCGAGTCCCTGGAGGAGTTCGATGCTCGCCTCGCTACCCTCTCCCGACGCGGCCAAATCGGCAGCGAGGGCGCCCAGAGGCTCATGCAGGCGAAGGAGTACATGACCGAGCACAGGCTCATGCCGCAGAAGGTCAGGTACGAACAGAGACAACAGGAGCTTGTCGACAGGCGCAGGTCCAGGACGAACCAGAACGAGCAGAGAAGCCTGGCTGCAAGGCAACGCGAGCAACAGCGAAGGAGGAGCGAACGATGAACATCAGAATCACCTACCCGAGCGGACGCATCGATGTGTTTGATACGGGCGCCTATGCCACTTCTGCGCCATTCGACTCGAAGAACATGCTCACGGATTTCGAGATCGGCCTGGGCGACATCGAGGAAGAGGGGCTTTGGCTGGTCGCGAACTACTACGCCGCCAAGCCCGAGTTCCGAAAGGGTGCCGCGGGAATCCCCGTTGCAAGGCGGTCCCGCGGATGGAGATTCCTACTCTCCACCGCGGAGGAGGCAAAGGAGCTATGCGACGTCACCGTCGATGGAGAGATGGTCATCGCGAGGGTCGCCGGTGATGTCTGCAATATGAGGGAGTTCGAGTCAGCCGCGCTCATGCGCATCGGTGCCTCGAACGACGGTGTGCTCGAAAGGATAAGGAAGCTGCATGCCTTCATGGTCATAGAAACCGGAGAGGAGAACCCGGCTATCCCCGGAGTGACGAAGGCCGCGGTTGAGTACGCGTTAGCAGCGATGGAAAAGCAACCGGAGAAGGGCGATGCAAGGGTCGTCTCCGAGGATTGGGGTGATATGGATGAAGCTGATTGGTAAGTGCATCTCAGGATTCATCAGGTGGCTCATCAAAGCCGTATTCAGGTTCATGTAAGACATGGAGAGCAAAGGAGCTTGTCCGTTAGAAACGTTGTGTTAGACAGTATGACCCGAACCCTAAGGACTGGGAGGCTCTGCCGATTCCGTCGGAGCGGGACCTCCCGAAGCCGCACAATGTCTTTCATCGCAGGGAAAGGCGCGCGGCGCCAAA